>NZ_CP007164.1 GCF_000725285.1 Virgibacillus sp. SK37 | reverse complement strand
TAACTTTTGAAAAGCATGATTATAAGTTTTAATTTCATTTTCAAGTTGATCAGCTGCAACATTTGGTGTCGTTAAAGTTAAAAAAATAAAATCCTTTTGATGCTCTTGTTTGATAAATTCCATTTGGACACCTAAAGCTAAAGCATCCTTTCTTGACTTCTTCCAAGCACATATAGGACAGAACCGATTTTTGCATGTATTTCCTTTATGTTGTTTTTTCTTTTCCATGGATTCATTCGCCACCATCATCATAAAAGTATTACAATCCTCGATCAATTCCCAACTTGCTTCTGAAACAAATTTTTGAATAAACTTAGACAAGACTTGATTTTTTTGTTTTTTTTCTATATATTTATTCATATAACTTAAGTTAATAAAAGCTCAATTAAGAGCAATTAAAAAACTTGCACCTTCCCTCTGTTTTAACTTTTTTGTGTGGTTACTTAAAAGTCTAAAACACTATTATGGAAATTGCAAGTTTTTTTCTTTTAAACCCAGTCGTATCAAGGGATCAAGACCAACAAGGGTAAATCAGAGATGTTACCCTTGTATCAAGATAAGAAAAAACAAGTTCAAGAGCCTTTAAAATCAAGGTCAAAAAAAACAAAAAACCACCTCATATTTCTGAAGTGGTTTTTTTATATTTAAATGCTCTTTACCCGTTCACTTTTTATTACTCAATCAAATCCGTTTCCTTTTGGTTTTGGAGCCTGCACCCTTTAAAATCCCAAAGGCAACAGGCAAGGGAAAATTCGCCCTTCCCTGCCACCTCCGGAATTTTACTTAAAGGGTTCTCCTAAACAAAAAGACTACGTTTTGATTTCCGTCATAAACCGTTCACTATGTTAGTGCTGCTATTCCAGTTCAAATTCGTTTTCAACCTGTTTTTTCTCTCTTTCTTTTTCATTCTGTAATTCTTTCTGTTTCTGAAACCCTTCTCGTTCATCATCATCTGAAAGATTGAGATTAATATGCGATAGGTCTTTTCCAGTGGCCTTCTCTAAACGACCTAAGACATGTGCCTTCCAATAGCCAACTAATATATCAAAATTCTTTATTCTTTCTTTGCAAAACTCCTTAATGTTTATCAACGTACCAGACAATAATTGGTTTTCCATGTACAACTTTTTATTTCTCTGCTTTAATGAATTATTTTCTCTTGATAACTTTAAGTTAGTATCCATAACTTTATTTCGCTCATTCTCAGCCTGTTTTAAGCTTCTTTGAAGGTTTTGTACCTCAAATGTGTTAGAAGCCTTCAAATCGTCTAATTTAGCTTCTAAGAGCTTATTTTGTTCCAAAGTTACTATTCCAGCCTTAGCAACTCCTTTAAACGCTTCAAAGTCTTCTCTGTCCATTGTAACTCTATTTGTAAACCGACCTTCTTTGTATTTTTTATCAAATTCATCTATCTGTTCAATTCTTTTAAGATTTTCTTCAAGTTCTTTTGTTTTCTCTTGGACCGTCTGTAATTTAAATTTTGCAGTTTCCAAATGTTTTTTATCACTGGAGACACCACGTTCCAAATCAAAACCATTTTCCTTCATGTGCGTATGAAAATCATCTTGCAATTGATGAAGTTGTTGTTTTTTACCAAAAAAGTCTTTTGCTGATAAACGGTTATCTTTTGTTATCGGTACTAATCCTAAGTGCATATGTGGTGTTTTTTCATCTTTATGAACCATTGCATAAGCAATATTTTCTTTACCGTATTTCTCACCAATAAAATCTCTTGCAGTTTCAAAAAAGCGTTTTTCTTCCCTCTCTCCGATTCGGTCAAAAAATGCTTTGTCTGATGTAATCATAAAACTGGCGACCTTTACTGCGTCTTTTCTAACTTTACGTTGGCTTTGATCTACTCGTTGATCGATCATAGCTTTTATTTTTTCGTGATAATCTATTGGAGTTTCATTTTCTAGATCGTAATTTAAATGTGAACGGTCTTTTTTTATATCTGTATTGGTATCACTTTCTTTTTCTCTTTGGTTATGGATTTGCATTCCAGTAACTCCATTGCCCTTAACTTTCTGCATATGGATGACTGCATAACTCATGGGAAACGCACCCTCTTTGCCGAAGTATTTTAGGTAAAGTGTAGCACACTACACTTTGAAAGCAAAGTTACGGTGCTCTGCGAGGCAAATTCAAAACCAAGTTCAAGATCAAAACCCGTTCGCCCAGGGGCGAATAAAAAATATCTTTCGGTTGCAGAACAAGTTCCGCAGCCGAAGTTATTTTCTTAACCAAAAAACCCAATAAAGAAAAAAATATAAACCAATGTCGATCTTGAAATTTTGAATTCAAAATTTATCTTCATCTCCATAATCATTCTCACCCCTTTTTTTTGCGCCCTAATTTAAATATCAATTTTTAATTGCTATTATCTTTTATTTATCCTTTATTTTTTTATAATTTTTTTTGGTTCGATCTCTTTCGAGCCTTAAACAATAGTCAAAACGAAATCAGACCAAATAAAAAAGTCACCCTTTTAGGTGACTCCAACGAATTTTATATGACTTTATGATGTTTGTTTTCTTATCACTTTTTTTGTTACAAGTGATACTGTAACTGCTGATAAACTTATACCTATTGCCATTCCAGAAATGATTAATGTTGCTGTAGTCATAATCATTCTCCTTTCAATAATGTCATTTGACCATTACATCAAATATTCCAGTTGATCAATAAACAAAACGAAAGAGATAATCTTCTGTTGCATAAACAAATTCCACAGGATCATCTCTTTCAACACAATTTAATTTTGATTTAATAAAAAATCAACAAGAAGATTATATTTTAATTAGTCATTTGATTATTACTTGTTCTTCACTAATATCTTTATCTGTTTTAACACCGATACCCGAAAATATAACCAACGCAAAAACTAAGGTAATAGTAACTACAACATATCCAAGTATTTTATAGCTTTTAGTTTTACTTTTAACTATAAGAAAAATACCCATCACTAGAAATAATATTAAAATCAACCATAACATAAAGAATCACCAACGTTGTTTATATTTTAAATTATTTCTTAGTTGTAAGTAGTTGATTTGTATGTTCCATTTGAATATCCAACAATTTGCGATCTTGGATACCAATTTTGAACATTATAAGCACCAACATTATAACTGAAACTACCTTGAATATCAGAACTATATGCACTAGACGTTCTTTTGTTTTCATCTCTAATTAGTCCCTTATAAGACCAACCTAAACCAGGAGTATCTGGAAAGACAGATCTTGAACCACTTGTTACAGTTGAGCCACTTGCCGACCAAAGAATATTATGACTTATTTGTGCTAATTTATTCCCCCAGATGCCTTCATACCATACACGTTGAGTTACATTATAATTAGCAGTTATGTTATTACCATCTGTTACAACTTCACTTTTTTCATTAACAGGTAAAAGAGATACAAAGATAGCTTTTTGCACATCATCAGTTAATGATAGAATTTCATTATTTAATTCATTTGAATTTAGATCTTTCTTTTCTAGTTCTGTAATTTTACTTTTACCTCTTTCTGAAAAACTTTTAATAGCTTCTTTTTCACTATCAGAGAATTCATTCCATGTATTGATAGGATCTTTAGAATCTATCAACGTTTCTGATAAACTTTCTCCTAAACTAATTGAATCAGCAAAAACATTTGGAACAAACAAAAAGAATATTATGCTAATCGTGAGAGCTGGTAGAAAAAGGTTTTTAAGGAAATTCGATTTCTTTTTCATAAAATATCATCCCTCCTAGTAAATTGTATATACTATAGCATAATATTTGGAATTTTTTAATCCTTTTCCAATTAATTGGTTAAATTGGTTAAAATTACCTATTAATACCCATAACACTCTACATCTTTTTCATCAATCAATTGTTGATTAACTTCCTTTCTTTCCTCAACAGTTAACAATCGTTTTTCTTGTTCAACATAATCAGCATTACCCCAACTATACATCAAGGCATACACATATTCCGTGGTATCAATTTCTTTATATTTATCTAATTCTCCATTTTTAAATAGTTTCATAGATTCTTTAAAAAGACCTGAGTGAACAATTATACGTTTTCCCTTTAACGCTTTATAGAATACTTCAAACACACTTTCATCTATAAGATAATCACTATCTTTAGCAGTATATTTTACTATCTCAGAAACTTCTTTATTTTTATTTTCTCTGACTTTACGGACATCAACTTGAGTAATGTTTGGATTATCTGTTACTTGTTTCCACAATTCTAGCCAACGCTCATGCTTTATGTATTCTTTAGTTTGAGTAAAATAACTTTTATTAACTGTAATCAACACATGAAAGTGTGGATTATATGTATTGTAATTAGGATTATTATCCCCAATGTTTAAACCACGTAATTCATAATATGATTTTCTATGCCTGTACATATTTTTCGTAATAAAACGCTCTTTATCATATGTAACTTCTAACTTTCTAACATAACCTTTTGTTATTTTAGATACTTCCTTACGTTGCAT
>NZ_CP007163.1 GCF_000725285.1 Virgibacillus sp. SK37 | reverse complement strand
TCTCTCTCCCTTTGGTATCACAAGCTATGATACCTATATGTATAATTTATGTTATATCCTATAACATTATATGTTATATGTAAAGACAAAATTGTTATATCTATATCATAAAGGTATCACAAGCTATGATACCTATTGGTATCACAAGCTATGATACCTATTAATCTATCAAACCCTTATAAATCAACCTTTTTACTAGTTTCCTTTCTATATCTCCTAAGGTGCTTTTCTCCAATCAAGGTTCGGGTAGTATTTTTCGAGAAAAGCACTCGAAAAATCTCCACCCTTTTCCCCTTGATTGGAGAAATTTTGGCGGTGAAGACATGTCGCCAAGCCGAACATACCCAAAACGAGGATTTACAGAATTCGGCTTGCTCTTGCTATTGTACCGCCAAAAACGCTGGTACTATCGCTCTTTCTTATCTGCTTTTAGCTATATTTTGTACGTAGGAGGGGGCTAACCCCCCTCGGCTCTCGCCGATTCCCCCCAGCCAGCACTCACACCCCAAAACAAGGGGGGAGGCATAAAAAGACTTGCAATTATTAGCTAAATAAAAGCCACAGGAGGCTTTTTGGGCTAATAAAGTGGTTTGACTAGGCAGACCACTTAAAAAAAGCTAGAAATGCCTTATATGGCTTTGTCAACGGTAAATCGGACGGAATGAGGAACGAATGAGGGAGAATTTAAGGAGTTGACAAATAGCCTGCACCCGAACCCTGTCGGCATTGAATCGAACCCATTCGATTCCTGCCTACCGGCGAGGGAGCCCCCGAAGATTCGGGGGTTGGGGGCTGATCTTTTAAAAGGGGGTCTGGGGAATAGTTCCCCAGTGGGTTTGGGCAATGCCCAAGGTTTGGTTTTTGCCCTCGGCAGAGCACACACTTTTGGAACAAAAGTATAGTGTGTTATACTTTACAAAAATATCTCGGACAAGGGGAGCGCATTTATGAGTTATGCAGTCTGTCGAATGGCAAAGATGAAATCCCATTCTTTAAAGGGAATGCAGATCCATAATCAAAGGGAGAAGGAGAGTAAAACAAATCCTGACATTGATAAATCAAAATTGAGTTTGAATTATGATCTGGCCAATGATGAACCGATTAATTACAACGAAAAAGTAAAACAGATCATTGATAGTCAAAAAACATCAACTAGGAAAACAAGGAAAGACGCAGTATTAGTTAACGAACTCCTGGTTACATCCGATCGAAAGTTTTTTGATAATCTCTCCAGTGAAGAACAGAAACGATTTTTTGAGGAAAGCTATAAATTGTTTTCAGAGCGATACGGACAACAAAATGTGGCTTACGCTACCGTACATAATGATGAAAAGACCCCTCATATGCATTTAGGGATTGTTCCTATGCGTGATGGCAAACTGCAAGGTAAAAACGTATTTAATCAAAAAGAATTGAGATGGATTCAAGACGAATTTCCAAAGCATTTGCAGAGCAAGGGATTTGATATTGAACGTGGTGAAAAAGGGTCTACTGCAGAGCATTTGAAAGTACAAGATTTCAAGGCGAAAACACTTGAAGAAAGAATTGCAGGATTGGAAACGGAACTTGGTGAGAAGCAAAAAGAGAAGGTCCATGTAGAACAGTCCATTGAACATATCCAAAATGAATTAGGAGCGCTTCAGAAGGCTTCTATTCATTCCAAAGGGGTAGAAGGTATTGAATTTAAAGAAAAGGGCTTATTAGGGCGGAAAACGGTTAATTTAGAGCGTTCAGATTTCGAGGAATTAAAAAGTCTGGCAAAGGTTTCTGAATCGCTACAAATAAAAAACGACAAACTGGAAAATAAGAATGTGCAGCTGGAAAAACTGAATTGGAATTTAAGAAAGAAAAATGATCATTTAACTCGTGAAAATACCAAATTGAATAAAGAAAATAAATCTTTGGTGCAAGAGAACAAGTTTTTAAGTAGAACCCTTGAAAATGTTAAGGTACGGTTCAGAGATCAGGTCAAAGATTTTCATAGCAAAATTGGGTTTATTAAAGCAAATATCTTAGACAAAATGGAGATGGAAATATTCAAAAAATACTTTGGTGGTCAAGAGGAATTGGAAGGTGGACAAGCCTTTTTAGCATTAAAGAAGCAACAGGAGAAGGAAAAACAGAATCAAAAAGAAAAAGATGACTTTGAACTTTAAAAGTCATCTTTTTTCTTTACATCAAAAGATGACTAGACTATTTTTTTGTTTGATGAACTTCTTTAAATTGAGATATGCCAGTGATTAAATTTAATATACTAACAATTATTATTAAACCTATTAATATATATTTTATTTTTTGGTTTATAGGATCTATCATAAACAAGTTTGGTAAAGTTAAAGCAGGAAATATAAAAGCTAAAAGTAAATTTATTTTATATTTTTTTGTATTACTTTTTACGTTACCCTGATTTGTTTTATATAGAACAAATAATAGAAACAAAACTATAAGTATAACTATATACATCTATAAATTCTCCTTTTACAAATAATTTTATTATGATAGTTAGTTATATCATAATAAAAAAAGACCTGCATAAATATCAGGTCTTTTTTATTTATTATATTATAAAGGACTGACTTGGATAATATCTAAACTCCAGTTACTTACAAATATTGTAACACCATGAGTTCTTCCGATTTGATGTTCAATTTCATTTGCAGAACTAAACAAGCCAACTGCAAGAAGACCTGAAATTAATGCTCCACCTGCTGCGTAAGAAACGCCTTTACTTGCAAGATAAGCTGATATTACTCCTGCTCCTGTGGAAGTCTGTCCCCATTGATTTAATTTATATACCAATTCCTCAGCTTCATTGTTGGATAACTGGAAGTAAGTACCTGCAAACTCTGTATACCAAATCCATCGAGGTTGTATAGTAGGTTGTTCTTTGTCTACTGAAGAAAGTGAAAAATCATTATTTGCTTTTAGATACCCTTGTTCAATAGCTAGATTAATTGATTCCAATCCATTTTTATACTGATTTAATAATTCAGGAGTAGTTTCCAATTCTTCTGCGCTTGCATCAATTGAAATTGTACCGTCAGCTTCTAAAATAAAATAGTCTTGCGCTTTTTCAGCAATTTGATACATTTCCTCTTGATTAATGTTTTGTGTAATGTCTATGTATTTCTCCTCTGAATCTTCTGTTGGTTGAGTTTCTGCATAAACAGGAACTACAGTTGAAAAGACTAATATACTAGCTAATGATGTAGCTAACAATTTTCTAATCATATTTCCATCTCCTTTTATAGAATTTTTTTCCAATTCAAGGTTAACATTTATTCTATTGATTTTAAATTGGAAAAACATATTTCTCTTCGACATTTTCCGACAAATTAGTATATTTCGGGTAAAAAAAAGATGACCTTTAAAGTTAAAGGTCATCTTTTTCATCAAACTCCTACCCAACAGGAGAAAGATTCAAAAAACTAATGGAATGTAGGGTTTAACCCCCTGAACTCACCACTAATATTAGCATATCATATTTTCATTACTATATAATTTTTGGAATGAAAAGTCATGGGTTATTTTAGATTTTCACGCTCTTTTAAATTCTTTAAACGGTCAAATTGATTTCGATATTCATAATCTTTATTTTCCTTTTTGCTAACAAGGATTTTGCCCTCGTATTTGGCATATTTCTTTTCGTTGTTTTTAGCAGTCCAAGCAAGATCTTCATTAACAAGATAAACATTTGAAGTACCCATTTTCAAAACATCTATAAAGCCGTTTTCTTGAAGAGTTTTAATTCCTCTGTAAATGGTCATTTTAGACTTCTCAAAGTAATCCTCAAATACAGCATAAGAGCAAGCTAAAGCGTTTCTGTTGTCCATATGTTCAATGATAAAGAATAAAAGAGAACTAGCGAAATTATGGTTAGCCATCAACCAACGAAGTTCTGGCATATGATCTCTATAAACTTGAATGAAATTGTGATTTTTCTTCTCTTCCTCTTTTCGTTTTTCTTGTTCTTCATCATTTTTATCAAGCTCTAATAGTCTTTGAAGTCTTTGAAATTCGTTCATTGTTAGTTCCATTGTGACCTTTTTTTCATCTGAATGTTTGTCCATTTTTAACGCTCCTGATTTCAACAT
>NZ_CP007162.1 GCF_000725285.1 Virgibacillus sp. SK37 | reverse complement strand
TTTTTAATTACCCCTTTTTATGATTTTCTTTATGCTGCGGATTTAGTAAATCGGCGAATATAAAAGAGCCTTTGCTCTCATAATTAATGATCATGCTATGAGTAGCCATTCTTATTAAGTTTGATTGATTAATTCCTGTTTCATCTGACATTTTAGCTAACTTCTCCTTAACATCTGTAGGAAAAGAAACCGGTAATATTTGTTTACCCATTTAATAACCCCCTAAGTATTATTTAACTCAACTATAAATATAAAAAACATATTAGTCAAGCATAAAAATAATATTTAAGGGGTATTCTATTAAAAAAATTATCTTGTAAAAAGTGTAAATATAACGGTATACTTTACCTTGTACCTAGGTGGCGACATAAACTTGACGGTTGCGGGGGCGTGGCTCTAATTTATTTATCCACGTTCCCAGGTCGTCCCTGGTACACCCTAACGCTTTTAATTCCTCCGGGAACTGTTTAAAGTCCCGTTCCCACTTCTTCATGTTTTTAATAGCCTTCTCATATCTTCCGAAACCGTAAAGAGTAGTTTTCTTATTCTTGCTGTAAGTAATTGTTTGATCATACATGCGTAAATAAATATAGTAGTTTCCCTTTGACTTAATCCTCTCTAAGTACAATATATAACAACCCCTTTTAATACCTTTATAAGCTAAAATCGTCCAAAGCCTGGTCTATTTCGTCCTGGCTAACCCCTATATACCTTTTTGTTATAGAAGGCGCTGAGTGGTTAAATATTCGCTGCAACATATCAACATCTTTTGTCTTTTTATAAAAATGGTAGCCGAATGTTTTTCTCAATGTGTGCGTTCCAATAATTTCATTAAGTCCAATTGCTCTTGCAGCTTCATTTAAAATCTTATAAGCCTGTACCCGTTGTATTGGTGTGTTGCCCCTGGTAGATTGAAAAAGATAATCTTCCTCTTTCCTGTCCCTGGTGTAACTATCAATTCGTATGTATAATTCTTGATTGATTTTAAAACGTTTAATGCTTCCTGTTTTCTTTTCTTTCACAATAAAAAAGTCTTTTCCTCTTACGTCTTTAACCTTCAAGAGAAGCATGTCACTAATTCGTAACCCGGTATTAATACCGAATACAAACATAAATTCATTTCGTGAGCCTTTTTTGGATAATTCCCGTTTCATCTTTTCAATGACTTCCGGGTCTCTGATCGGTTGCACTTCGTTCAAAATATCCCCTCCTTTTATATTCGTTTTGTTTCTTTGTTTGAAACTTTTATATCGGTTATGTTTCTTTAATTGTTTAGTAATTACAAACATTTGTTCGTATTTTATTATAACCCCTTTTGTAGCAAGGTTTCCAGCTTTTTTTATAAGGAAACATAATATCTATTGTGTTTCCTAACCTCTTTATTAAAAAGTTTCATAACCCTGTTCTTTTAATTCCTGGTAATGATCGTTTATTAATTTCTCTAATATGTCCGTTTGTGTTACCTCCTTTTGAAAAGGGTCTGTGCTCCTGGTGACTTTGTTATAATGTTGTTGCAGCTTCTCTAATTTCGTAATTGTTGTTTCTCTCAATTTGAAGTTTTTTTGCCTTCGTCCCAATGATAACAACCTTTCTATAAATGGTATATATATTGCATATACCTATTATATAGAAAGGCTGTTTGACCGTCCACAACTATTTAAAAAGTCGCCCTGTAAACTTCCCGATGACTCTATTTTTAATACGCTGCTTTACTCGTCCTCTTTTAACTGCGTTTATGTCTCCTAGTATCTTTGCAAGCTTATATAAAATTGTTCTGATCTTCCCAATTGTCATGACTTCACCCCCTCGATCTTGCATATCAATAATGAATAATGCTGCTGCAAGAAAAAGCATAGTCATTATAATTATTGCTATCATTTTTTATATCTCCTTATAGGCGCTTTATTCGCCCGTTAAACTTTTCTTTCCAGTAACCTGTTGTCATATCTGCAATAGCAACCCCGGTGCTTTCTTGTGCGCCGATAAACTTCCCTTTTCCGGCATAAATACCAACATGCCCGTCTTTTTTATACGTATCAAAGAAAACCAGGTCGCCGGGCTGTATATCGCTAATAGATACGCTTTTTCCTAGCTTCTTTAGTGTATCGGTAGTAACGGAAGAAAGAGCGCCCACATCATAACCCGTATTTGTTAATGAAAAGTGAACGAATGAGGAACAATCAAACCGCCCTCGATCTATGTCGCTTTGATTCCTGCCGCCGCCGAATACATAAATAGAATTATTTATGAACTGCTTCCCGATCTCCACACTATCAATATTGTTTTTAGTGAAAGCTTGTTTAATATTCGTTTGTACGGTTAATACATCATTTCCGTATTTCGTTGAGTGATTATAAGCAAAGAGCGCTTTTTTAATAAGTCCGTCACTTGCTCCGGAAGCACTCAAATAGTTTGCTGCTGAAAAAATAGCGTCCCTTATATTATATGGGTCGGCTTGTCCGTCCCCGTTTCCGTCCACCCCGTAAAAATCCCATGTTGCAGGCATAAACTGCATGTGACCAACCGCCCCGGCGCTTGATACCATATTATTTATACTGCTGTACTGCGTTTCTATCTTGTGAACTGCCGCAAGTAAAGTCCAATCCATGTTATATTTTTTCGCTGCTGCCTGGTAAATAGATATGTATTCCTGCGGTGGGCTGTCGCTTCCTAATTGCATAGAAGCAAAGCTATTTAATTGCATGGTTGCTTTCCCTGGTAAATAGTTTATAGCTTTCTCATAGGCGCTTATCGTTGCTTTTAATTCGTTTTCCTTTTGTTTTAAAGGTATTAGTTTTTCCTTTTCTTCTGTTCGCTCGATCTCCTGGGCTATATCTTCCAATTCGTTTTCAAACATTATTTTTTCATCTGTTAGGCTTGCAGCTGCAACATGCTGCAAGCTAGAGAAAACTATAAAAAATAATGTGATCATGGCTATCTTACGCATTTAAAAGCTTTCCTGTCCGATCTTTTATAGTAAGTAAGCAATCTATCTGTTTTCGATCTTCTTCCACGATCTGACCGGCAGCACTCAACGTTTTTTCTAGTTTTTCAGTATAAGAGCCAATGAAACCATTAAGCATAATAATTTCGTTTATATTGTAATGAAATTCGTATTTCTTTTTTTCTTCTTCGGCTTGCTCGTCCTGGTTTTCCATGAATTCCTCCAGGCTGTTTTTTATTTCGTCAAAACTAGAAAGCATTTCTTTGCTATTTCCTTGCTTATTTCGTTTAAATGTATTCCTGGCGCTTTTCCTCATCATTGCCATATGAAAGAGCAATACTGCCGATTCTGTTTTATTTAAGTTTAATATCATTTTTTATTCTCCTTGTTTGGTTTTTAATAGATTTTAACCATTTACTAAAATTAAAACGTTTGGGTTTTCTCTCAAAATAACCAGGAAAAGAGATCCCTTGCAGCTCTTCCAAACCGTTAAAAAACGAACAATCACGCTCTAACATCAATATTATATTTTCCTATCTTTCTTTTTCTGCTCCTGGCTAAAGCATTTTTGTAGCTTTCCACCTCGAAAGACATTTCTTGTGATTGGAGATTCAAGCAAGTTAGAAGGTCGATCATCTTGCTGTAATCTTGCTCGTTTATGTTTCTATTTATAAATTCCTTCCTAGCCATGTCTAGTAACTGTTGGGAAAAGCCTTTTACTTTCCTAGTGTCCTTATACAGTTTGGCAGCAAGTTTATAACTCATGTATTAACCCCCTTTAACTTCTTCCAGGTATTCTTGCAGCTTGCGCTTTTCTCCTTTGGTCAATTCGTCCGGTTTCATAAGAAAAAATGACTTCCTGCCGATCTTAACCTTTCGATCTATCCCGTAATGCTTTGCCCTTTGCCAATGAATACATGACCAGGGAAGCAATATAAAACCCTGGCGCTTGGCTAAATCTTCAGCAACCTCTAACGATTGATAAAAATAAAAGGTTTGCGCCTTTTTTGCATAGCTAACAATGTTTAGGGTTTCCGGGTAAAGAAAAGGCAGCCTTCGTGGGTCTTTGTCCTTGTAACCGCTCGGTATTAGTGAGACGTCTGCATAATCCATTTCTTTTTCCCCCTGGCTTTGTCGTGTATATCGTTCAATGTCTCGAAAAACTCTTTCCCTTGCTGCTCTGTGGTTGGTAAAGGAAAACCCTGTACCATATTAAAAGTGTCATAGAGATTCTTTTTAAATACTTTTTTTGCCTTAAACATTGGTATAAATTGCGTATGCATGAACTGCCCTGTCTGGTAGTCCATAAAATGTAATTGAAAACCTTTATCTCCTATTTTTCGGGTAGTTATTAATACCTCTACAATGTCCCGTATTCTACTATCAACATTCTTTATAGACGGGCTGCAATAGATTTGTATAGATTGCATTTTCCTGGTATACATTAGTAATTCCGTAGCAAGAGAATTTCCGTATTTGCTCCATTTCCGGTTACTAAATGCCATTTGCGCCTCGTCCCAACAAACAATACTTCCCTGGGCTTCTGCTACCTTGTACCAGTCGCTGTAATGGCTCATAGGGTAACTATCGTACAGATCATAGTTAGAAAATAACTCTACTTTTCCGCCCTGGCGCTCGGTTTTTTCTTTCCAATGGTGAGCCAATAAAGACATTAAAAATGTCTTTCCGGCTCCTAGTCCACCCTGTATAAACATATGGTGCATTACTTCTTCATTCCCTTCTCTGCCATGATAATTGGCTTCGGCGGCTTTGGTATTAAAGCTTCGATAGTGTCCAGGTAATACTCTGGGTTTGCAACGTCCTGTTTTCCTTGCTTCGTAATATAGTCATAAATAGGCTTGTACGGGTTTTTTTCGCCATGGAGATATGTATTCTCCCCCATGCGCTTTAAAAGCAAGAGCGCTTTAATTTGTGGCTCTCGTAGGTTTTGAGATTTCCCCTGCATTTCCTCAATAACTTGTTTAACATCTGATATATGCTGTACCTGGGGAAAAAGATCGTCTGATATAACCCCTTGCAGCTTGTCGGCGTTTCCTGTGTTGTTTCTACCCTCTGTATTTTGCATTTAGTGAACTATCCCCCGTCTTTTTAATTCTAATTTCGTCTGAGAAGCCGCTAGCAACATGGCTTTTATGCTTTTTCTTCGACTAAATTAATCATCTGTTCCAACTTGCTCTCGATCCGTTCGGTTAGTGGGTTATGATACGCTTCTTCCAGGTCGGCAAGATCGGCAAGGCTTGTCACAATTCCTTTTAATTCATAAATCAAAGCAAGTATCCTTGTATCCATTTTTGTTTCATCTCCTTTTTTATGCTGCAATTACTGCTAATACAATAAACGCAATAAAGATTAATCCAATTAATAAACCTTTCACCCAATCAATACTATTCGGCATTACTGGCGGTTGATAGTTTGTTATCTGGTTTAATACCATGCTTTGCTCTAGCTGCGCTAATCGCTCCGTTTCCGTAATGCTTTGGGCTGGCGCTCGATAGAAAAAGTTTCTTCCGTCCTTGCCTGTTGTTATTTCGCAATCACCTAAAGGCACTTTGTAAAGTCCGTCAACGGTGACAGCTTCCTCTGTTACTTCCGAAACAAAATTAATATCACTTGTCCGGTTGTTTTCGTTGAATACAATTAAAAGATCATTCGTTTCAAAGCTAAATTCACTATCATTTTCTTTTTTTCTAAGCAATCCCATGTTTACCTAACCCCTATCTTTTTCTTTTTTGGTTGTTTGTTTTTATTGCGTTGTACTACCTTCCAGGAGATTCCGGCAACTGTTGCAACCCCGAACGCTGTCCCAGCTCCTACAAAGTACATATAAATAAATGCATCTACCACCATTTAACCCCCTCTTTAACTGAATAATAAATACGCATAACAGATCGAAACATTAAAAGTGAACCTAACAGCACGCTCGATAGTAAAATGGAGGAGACAACCAACTGAAAATGCGTTGGTAAGTCTCCGAATACTGCAAAATATTGTCCGATATTCAAACCCTGGGCTGTTACTAATTGCACGCTTTGCAGTTTATCGGCTGCAAGGTCAAGAAAAGCAATAGGCGGCTGAAATATCTTGTCTACAAAACTTTTAATGGCTCCCAATACGTCCATTAACTTCCCCCCACTCTAATGCTAGAGATTAATTTCATTGCGGATATGGCGGTAATGTACCAAAGAATAAATAATAATATGTAAGCTATTGGCGCTATTTGTAAAGGCTCTAACTTATCAAATAGCTTTCCAATCGTAGAAGAATAACCATTCCCCCCGGAACCTCTTGGAGAATAACTTAAACTTGCTAGGGTTCTCCCGAAGCCTACAACCAAAGACCAAAGCACTTTCCCAACTTCAAACAATAAAGTAAATAGCTTTACCGCTAATACGCCGATCATGTAAAGGAAATATAAAATACCTTCAATAAGATCAAATATCACTTGGAAAAAGCCAACAATTACGTCTATTACCGTTTGAATAATGTTTCTTATACCGTCATAAATCCACAAAATAACGTCCCATATCACCTTAAATAACTTTCCGAAAGCGTCCGTTATAATTCCCATTGTCTAATACCTACTGCGGCGCCCGGTGCTTTTCTCCAGGGAAATAGTAACTAAATCTATCAGCCTATCAGCAAATAGGACAACCATAAGAAGAAAAAGGAACGGGGCAAGGTAAAGCATATACCCCGAAAAAACTATATCAACAACCGCTTGCAATATTTCAGCACTCATGCTTTACCCCCTTCCTTGTCTTGGCTCTCTTGTCATTCTCGGCGCTCTTACGCTTTCCCTAATTGGTTTATTGGTTTCCCTGGGAATACGTAAGCCCCGGCTTTCTCTTGGCGGTTTAATTTCTCTCGCCCTGGCTTCGGTTATTCTTGGTTGTCTTGCTTCTTTTTCTTGCTGCTGTTTCATTAATTTTTGTTGCAGCTTATCTTCTTTGTTACTTCCTTTGCCTTTTCCTACACTCTCCCGGATTAACTTAATTACTTTCGGTACAAGTACGAAAGATAATGCAAGCAAGATAAATCCACCTACAAGAGCAATAAGCCCGTTTCCACTCTCAATTAAAGCCCCTATGCCGAAAGGTAATTCAATTTCGCTCATGTCTATCATTGGTGGCGGCGGTGTGGCGGTTTGTATCGTTACTCCTGGGCTTTCTTGCCCTTCATAAACGGAAGTAACCTTATAAGAATATTCCTTTTCTGGTTCCACGCTTAAATCGCTGAATTCCGTCCCGTTCGTCTCAAACAATGGCTTGTAATCTGTTGCAGCATGAACTTTCATTGGTGCAAATGGATTAAGGTTAAAAGCTGTTTCTTTACTTCCTAAAGCTTTTCTATATACTTTCGCTTTTTCAAAGTGTTCTTTTGGTTTCTTCCAGGTAAGATCAACCCGTTCATCTGTTGCATTTACTTTTAGATCAACAACTTCCTTTGGTGGTGGCGGTGTGTTGGTCGGATCGTCTGGGTATTTATCCTCGCTATCCGGTATACCGTCCCCGTCCTTGTCTGGTGGCGGCGGTTCTTTTGTTCTAGCTGTAACCGTTACCCCGTCACTTTCATTGCCTGTTATATCAACGCTTTTAAATGTTACTTCATATTCATTATTACTTTCCAACCCTTTAAGCGTGTAATTATTTCCTGTTACTTTATAAACTTCCCCGTTTACATATACATTTATATGACTTAAATCTTCATCTTTGGGTAAGTCGTAACTAAAATTAATAGTTGTTTCTGAAGCGTCATAATTAAAGTTTTCTATATTTAATGGCGGCGTAGTATCTGCCGGCGGTGTCCCTTCGTATAAAATTTCCATTTCCCTAATTTCTGAATAATCTTTAATGCTACTGGTATTAAAAGACGTTAAAGTTATATCAATAGATACTACGTCTAAATATGGAGAATCAAAGATTTTATTATTACTACCTTTACCCATGTTGTATGAAGTACCATCGGAAAACTCTAATAACAAACTAAAATTATCATAAGAAGATATAACAGAAGCAAAACCTGTAATCGCTAAAGGTTTTTTAAAGGTGACTCTAGCGTTATAAGTTGAACCATTTCCCACCCTATAATGTGTACTTTCATCATTATCGTAAATATTACGGTCTAAGGTGTTAGATTCAATATAAGGAGAATCGAACACGTCTTTGTTAGTACTCGCGAAAACACTCCCAAATGGAATAACAAACACTAAAAGTAGAGTCATTATAAGTGTTATTTTTATTTTCTTCATTAAATCACCCTTTCTATTTGTTCGGCATTGGTGCGGTGCTGTTGTCCTGTCCTGGTATCGGCCCATTCGTCCCTCCCTGGTCTGGTAAAGGTGCTGTGTTGTTATCTTCTCCAGGTGTCGGCGGTGTCCCGGTGTCCCCTCCAGGGACGGGCGCTGTTCCTGTGTTATCGTCCGGTACTGGTGGGGCGCTGTCTGTATCTCCTGGAACTGGCGCTTGGTTGTCCGGCTCGTCCGGCGGTTGCGGCGCCGGGTTGTCTGGTTCAACTGGCGGCGTTGGCGCCGGATTGACTGGCTCGTCTGGTGGTGTCGGCGCCGGGTTGTCTGGTTCCGGAACCACTGGCAACTCGGCAGTGCCTTCATCTGGTGCATTCTCCTTAAATTCGTCCTGGGTCGGCAATTGATCAATAGGGTTTAATATATCCCAACCGCCTGTTGGGTCGTCCCTTTCGTTAATAGGTGGTGCATTATCTTTTATGTCATTTCCGTTAAATGTTGAATCGTCAAGCCCTGGCGCTTCTTGTCCGTTTGGCTCTTGTAGGTTTCCGTCATCTACCCCCGGCGCTGGTGGTGGTGGCGGTGGTAATGCCGGGGCTTTCCCTAGCATGTTTTCCATATCTGATTTAATCCGGGGCGCTATCGTGTCCCGGAAAGTTTCTGCTACTTTGTCCCAATCTGGCGGAGAAGGTATTTTATTTATGATCTGGTCAACTTTCCCCATGTATTCGCCCCAACCCGGGCAATTAATAAAAGCGCAACTGTCACAACTTCCGCCGCTGCCGCTTCCCCCGTCTCCACCTTCCGGGCTACTTTTACAAGGTGGGTCTACTATTTCGGTAGGGTGAAAAACAAGAGTATCAAGCAATCCCCCTTGAAAATCGTAAGCTTTAACTTCATACGTCCCGTTACATGTGAAATAGTGCTTTCCTATCCAACTTCCGTCATTCTGCCATGATATTTCCGAATCCGGACTACCACTTGCGCTTGTTCCTGCCCAATGTTTAATATCAAATTTTCCCACAACATTTTCATCATAGATTAATGTATATTCATTCCGACTTGAATCGTAATAAGGTTGTTGCAGTATGGTTGCAGCATGAACAAAATCGGGTACTAACAATAGAGTTAGAATCAATACAATAGAAGTCTTTTTCATATATTAAAAACCCCACGTTTCACTAATATAAAAACCGGGTGAGTAGCTTATTAACTACCTACCCGGTTTGATTAACGTCCTTTTGCTGCTGTGAAAGAGTTACGAATAAGAGCAATAACTTTTGGCACGAATACAAATGCTAGTCCTAGCAACACAAACGCTCCAATTAGTCCTAGTAGTCCGTTTCCGCTTGCGATTAAATCCGTTACGCTGAAAGGCAAGCTAAGTCCTGACCAATCAATCCCGGTTTCTCCCATGTTTAACCATTCCTTTCGATTAATTTAAAATTAAATGTAGTTTAACGTCCTTTTGCTGCTGAAAATGAGTTACGAATAAGAGCAATAACTTTTGGTACGAATACAAATGCTAGTCCTAGCAATACAAACGCTCCAACCATTCCTAGTAAACCGTTTCCGCTTGTAATTAAATCTGTAACGCTAAAAGGTAAAGAAAGACCTGTCCAATCAATACTCATGATAAAATTCCTCCTAATTGTTTTTAATTTTTTATAATACCGGCTTTATGCCGATTATTAACGTTTTAATAGTGCCTAACTTCCACGTCCTGGTCGTCCTCGTCTTGATCTGACTTCCTAAACGCTTTTACAATAATTCCTAAAAGTAGCCCGGCTGCTGCAACTGCTGCAACTAACATTACACCCGGTTGAATGCCTTCTAACAGCATTCTCACGTAGCCCCAAAACTCTGACATGGTAGAATCATTCCAAAAAGTTATCTTCATGCTATGATTTACTCTCTCTCACTGCTTGAATAACCACTTTCAGCAACATTCCAACAGCGATTATGGCTACAATAATCATTAAGAATGAAGCAACGGTTTTTAAGAAGAAACCAAAACTATCCCAAAAAAACATCCAATCCCAAACCCCGGATAAATTCACTTATTAAGCCCCCTTTTACAGTTTTGTTTTATTGAAAATTTCAATGACTGTTAGAAAAAGGCTAATGAATACCGCCCAGGTGATTAAAACAGCCATAACATCGGGGTTTCCCAGGAAAATTTTAAAGGCTTGAGCCATAAGACCGCCTATCTCCATTTACTTGAACCCCTTTCAATCGCTGTATAGATCAACTGGACAACGGGGAATGTTAGAAGCGAGGCGGATATAAACACAATATAGATAAGGACGGTTTCTTTCATGGTTGCATTAATCACTTCATACATTCGCTAGTACCTCCTGGCTACCCGGTTAATTAATAGAAAAATAATGATTGCCATTAACAAAGTAGATATTAGTAGATCGCCGAATGTCATTTCATGAATAATATGTATTTCGCCCTGCCCGGTGTCTATCCTGGTCATTTCCCTTGGGTCAATCGGTGATGTGACTTGCGGCTCATTCATTCCCTCACCCCATTTTAAAAGCAAAAAAGGGTTTGATATAAATTGCTGCCATGAAGGCGCAATACATATCAAACCCTTTTAATTACTTTACTACAAGACATATTCGTATTATTATAGACATATGTTGTAGTGAGTAATCGGCTGCTAGGTATTGCGAGTACCTTGTAGTCCTTCATAAGAGTTGGCGCTCTTATTAAGACTGCAACATTTTTTATTGCTTATTTGCTTGTGGTTAAAATTTACCATGTAAATATGCTTACGTAAATAGCATATTATGCCAAAACTTTTTTATTGTATGCCAAAACTTTTTCAAGTAAAATTGAATCAGCTTAAAAAGCAATGAACTTTTAACCTTATTTTTGTCCAGGAAATACTTTGGTAAGGTGCATTCCCGGGCATTGAAGGCGTGCATAAATAAATATATATATATATATTTAAAAACAGCACGGTTTTTGCTTTTATTTATACTGATTAAGTAGTTTTTCTATCTCGGCTTTCTCCTGGTCTAATTGATCGGGAGACTTCTTTTTTTGTTCTTCTTTTAACTCTTTATTTTTTCTTTCCCACTCTTTAAATAATTCCTCTCCATTATCACTATAAGTATTTTCCTTGTAGCTTTTAAATTCTCTTACATTCGTTGTAATAGTTTCATAGACTTTTTCTATGTACTCTAAGCTGTTTGGTTTGTAGTTTTTAAGTTTACTAACCAGTTTTATTAAAACATCATCATCAATCTTTAAATTATGTTTAGAAGCAAACTCATTAATTAGATCACTTTGTTTCTTTGAAAAGCCTTCATGATGATGATTATTAATACTATCATTATTACTAAATTCATTATTAGTAAATTCATTATTACTATAGGTCTGATTTTCCGACTCCGGATTTTCCGACTCCGGATTTTCCGAAATCGGAAAATCGGTTTTCGGTGGCTGACCGTATTCTGATTTTCGGTTTTCGGTTGATTTGTTCTTTTTATTTTCTCTTTTTTGCTTTTTCATCTTAATTATATTTTCCCCTTCTAGCTTCTTAGGGTTGTATTCTGGTCTCTCATAAACTTCATATACCCAATCGCCAAAAGTACCGTTTTCTTGTCTCTCCTGGTACTTGAATATATAACCATGTTCCATTAATTCATCTAATCCCGAAGCAACTGCTGCCTTTCCGTCCGCTGTATGGTTTACAAGGTCTTTAAGCCTTATTTGCCAACCGTCCGGCTTAGAAAGTATATAGGTTAGTATCCCTTTTGCTTTAAAAGTCAAAGCTTGATCATTTATAAAATGCTTGTCCAGTTGTACGAAAGGATTATCTTGTTTTTTTGTTCTTATCATTGCCAT